>NZ_CP034767.1:3505000-3507500 GCF_004005995.1 Devosia sp. 1566 | reverse complement strand
GGCAAATTGCACGCGTAACTTCGGGATAAGCGTGACTTCCCAGCGGGCAACCGTTGTGGAGTGGCACAAAAGAGGGGGTGGCGACTGTTTACTAAAAACACAGGGCTCTGCGAAGTAGCAATACGACGTATAGGGTCTGACGCCTGCCCGGTGCCGGAAGGTTAAATGGAGAGGTGCAAGCTTTGAAATGAAGCCCCGGTAAACGGCGGCCGTAACTATAACGGTCCTAAGGTAGCGAAATTCCTTGTCGGGTAAGTTCCGACCTGCACGAATGGCGTAACGACTTCCCCACTGTCTCCAGTATAGACTCAGCGAAATTGAATTCCCCGTGAAGATGCGGGGTTCCTGCGGTCAGACGGAAAGACCCCATGCACCTTTACTATAGCTTTACGCTGGCATTTGTGTCGGCATGTGCAGGATAGGTGGTAGGCTTTGAAGCCAGGGCGCCAGCTCTGGTGGAGCCGCAAGATGAGATACCACCCTTATCGTCATAGATGTCTAACCGCGGCATAACAGTGTCCGGGACAGCGTATGGTGGGTAGTTTGACTGGGGCGGTCGCCTCCCAAAGAGTAACGGAGGCGCGCGATGGTGGGCTCAGAACGGTCGGAAATCGTTCGCTGAGTGCAATGGCATAAGCCTGCCTGACTGCGAGACTGACAAGTCGAGCAGAGACGAAAGTCGGTCATAGTGATCCGGTGGTCCCGCGTGGAAGGGCCATCGCTCAACGAATAAAAGGTACGCTGGGGATAACAGGCTGATAATGCCCAAGAGTCCATATCGACGGCATTGTTTGGCACCTCGATGTCGGCTCATCACATCCTGGGGCTGGAGCAGGTCCCAAGGGTATGGCTGTTCGCCATTTAAAGTGGTACGTGAGCTGGGTTTAGAACGTCGTGAGACAGTTCGGTCCCTATCTGCCGTGGGTGTAGGAATATTGAGAAGAGCTGACCCTAGTACGAGAGGACCGGGTTGGACGAACCTCTGGTGGACCTGTTGTGGCGCCAGCCGCATTGCAGGGTAGCTAAGTTCGGACGGGATAACTGCTGAAAGCATCTAAGCAGGAAGCCTCCTTCAAAACGAGTATTCCCTTGAGAGCCGTGGAAGACCACCACGTCGATAGGCCGGGTGTGGAAGCGCAGCAATGTGTGAAGCTTACCGGTACTAATAGCTCGATTGGCTTGATCGTTCTCATTAATCAATGTCCGCATTGATCTAACGATCGCTCAGAAATACACCACCAACGCTTCTTGCATGGGAAAGCGTTGGAACAAACATTAACCAGATCTTCACCATCCGTTTTTCGCTGACCTGGTGGTTCTTGCGAAGCGCCCAGGACCCGATCCCATCCCGAACTCGACCGTCAAATGCTTCCGCGCCAATGGTACTAAGTCTTAAGGCTTGGGAGAGTAGGTCGCTGCCAGGTCTGCCAAAAACGGATGTCTCAATACGTCGTCGAAACACAAAAGCCCCGCACTCAGAAATGAGGCGGGGCTTTTTCGCGTCCGGAGGAAAGGGGAGGACGGCTCTTGAGATCCTGGTGGGACTTGCGTCCGCCTGTGCCCAGTGCCTTGTCAACCATTGCGGCTTGTCGGCGTCGGATAGCACGGCGAGGGGAAGCGGTGACTAGGCTCGCCTTGACATCCACTATAGCACCCGAGCTGAGGGAGGAAGTCCGCGGCTACGCACTTGTCCGCGGGAGTTTGTTGTTGTGAACCGGTGGCCGGCCGTTACAATCCCACTCAACGGGCGATGCATGAGCAGCCCCGCCGTTCCGCAGGAACAGCGGCCGGCGGCGGCTGCAGGTGCCTTCGCCCACTTCCAACCGCGGAGCTCATCCTGATCAAGTTCATCAGACGCCCCACCAGCTGGAACACCGTCCGTAGTTCACCGTAGCCAACGAGGGCCCGCGGGCTAGCATGCGAGAAGCCGTACAACACAGATGCGCCTCTCCGAAGTGCCATCTGGTTGCCAAGCGGCCCTGCCCACCCTCACTGCTAGATCCATACCGAGGTGCGAGCTTCGGCAAAGTAGGTCTCGAATGCTACCCTGAAGGTTGCCCCAGAACCTACATACTGGCGTAAAAACATCGTCGGCTGGAGGGCGGAGCCGGAGAGTGCCCAATTCGTAATCCTGGCGAACGACGCTGAAGCCGACGCCCATTGCCACCCGCCCCCGATGGCCGACTGACAAGAGCCGGCATGGCGATAATATTTTCGGAGGCACGATCAACTGCCTGTACCTTCGGTTGTTCACGGTGGCCGTCACTGTCGTGGATCGTGAGCTAAGGCTCACATTAGCTGTGTCACGCGGAACATCTGCTTGCGTGTGATCACTGCCCCCGTTGCGTGCCGCCCCTACTCGGCCCGCAATGCAAGTAGCGCGGCTCTCAGTCGCTCACGCTAATTCCGAGGCGCCGCAAGCGTCGCTCGAATATCTCTTCCTCGTGGAACCGCAGGTTGGATAAGTTCACTATCTCCGGAATCGCGGCGTGGGTGCGCC
>NZ_CP034767.1:3497500-3500000 GCF_004005995.1 Devosia sp. 1566 | reverse complement strand
CGTTCCGTAAGCCTGCGAAGCGGTACCTGTGAGGGGCCGTGGAGGTATCGGAAGTGCGAATGATGACATGAGTAGCGACAAAAAGTGTGAGAGACACTTTCGCCGAAAGTCCAAGGGTTCCTGCGCAATGCTAATCAGCGCAGGGTTAGTCGGCCCCTAAGGTGAGGCAGAAATGCGTAGCCGATGGGAATCACGTTAATATTCGTGAACCAGATGGTAGTGACGGATCGCGCAGGTTCGTATCCCCTTATTGGATTGGGGGTGCGATGAGCCGGTTCCTGGAAATAGCTCCATCGATATTGACCGTACCCTAAACCGACACAGGTGGACTGGTAGAGTATACCAAGGCGCTTGAGAGAACTATACTGAAGGAACTCGGCAAATTGCACGCGTAACTTCGGGATAAGCGTGACTTCCCAGCGGGCAACCGTTGTGGAGTGGCACAAAAGAGGGGGTGGCGACTGTTTACTAAAAACACAGGGCTCTGCGAAGTAGCAATACGACGTATAGGGTCTGACGCCTGCCCGGTGCCGGAAGGTTAAATGGAGAGGTGCAAGCTTTGAAATGAAGCCCCGGTAAACGGCGGCCGTAACTATAACGGTCCTAAGGTAGCGAAATTCCTTGTCGGGTAAGTTCCGACCTGCACGAATGGCGTAACGACTTCCCCACTGTCTCCAGTATAGACTCAGCGAAATTGAATTCCCCGTGAAGATGCGGGGTTCCTGCGGTCAGACGGAAAGACCCCATGCACCTTTACTATAGCTTTACGCTGGCATTTGTGTCGGCATGTGCAGGATAGGTGGTAGGCTTTGAAGCCAGGGCGCCAGCTCTGGTGGAGCCGCAAGATGAGATACCACCCTTATCGTCATAGATGTCTAACCGCGGCATAACAGTGTCCGGGACAGCGTATGGTGGGTAGTTTGACTGGGGCGGTCGCCTCCCAAAGAGTAACGGAGGCGCGCGATGGTGGGCTCAGAACGGTCGGAAATCGTTCGCTGAGTGCAATGGCATAAGCCTGCCTGACTGCGAGACTGACAAGTCGAGCAGAGACGAAAGTCGGTCATAGTGATCCGGTGGTCCCGCGTGGAAGGGCCATCGCTCAACGAATAAAAGGTACGCTGGGGATAACAGGCTGATAATGCCCAAGAGTCCATATCGACGGCATTGTTTGGCACCTCGATGTCGGCTCATCACATCCTGGGGCTGGAGCAGGTCCCAAGGGTATGGCTGTTCGCCATTTAAAGTGGTACGTGAGCTGGGTTTAGAACGTCGTGAGACAGTTCGGTCCCTATCTGCCGTGGGTGTAGGAATATTGAGAAGAGCTGACCCTAGTACGAGAGGACCGGGTTGGACGAACCTCTGGTGGACCTGTTGTGGCGCCAGCCGCATTGCAGGGTAGCTAAGTTCGGACGGGATAACTGCTGAAAGCATCTAAGCAGGAAGCCTCCTTCAAAACGAGTATTCCCTTGAGAGCCGTGGAAGACCACCACGTCGATAGGCCGGGTGTGGAAGCGCAGCAATGTGTGAAGCTTACCGGTACTAATAGCTCGATTGGCTTGATCGTTCTCATTAATCAATGTCCGCATTGATCTAACGATCGCTCAGAAATACACCACCAACGCTTCTTGCATGGGAAAGCGTTGGAACAAACATTAACCAGATCTTCACCATCCGTTTTTCGCTGACCTGGTGGTTCTTGCGAAGCGCCCAGGACCCGATCCCATCCCGAACTCGACCGTCAAATGCTTCCGCGCCAATGGTACTAAGTCTTAAGGCTTGGGAGAGTAGGTCGCTGCCAGGTCTGCCAAAAACGGATGTCTCAATACGTCGTCGAAACACAAAAGCCCCGCACTCAGAAATGAGGCGGGGCTTTTTCGCGTCCGGAGGAAAGGGGAGGACGGCTCTTGAGATCCTGGTGGGACTTGCGTCCGCCTGTGCCCAGTGCCTTGTCAACCATTGCGGCTTGTCGGCGTCGGATAGCACGGCGAGGGGAAGCGGTGACTAGGCTCGCCTTGACATCCACTATAGCACCCGAGCTGAGGGAGGAAGTCCGCGGCTACGCACTTGTCCGCGGGAGTTTGTTGTTGTGAACCGGTGGCCGGCCGTAAGAATGGAGTTGACCGCGAGGCACGAGAGCCCCGCCGGGCCGAAAATCGCACTGCAGTTCCGCTAAAGGGCTCGTCGGACTGCCCCGCACCCTCATTTGCTTTTCTGTGCTCGTTCATCATGGCACCCGGCTGTCGCAAGGCCCCTCAACGCTTCCGAGTGCAGTTGGCTGCTGCGTCGAGCGGCACGCCCCCCAGAGCGGTTGCTATCGTCCTTCAGCTCTCTAGCGATAAGGCGGGTGTTCGCACCAAATTAACATGGGCCGGCATTTTGAACGCCGGCCGCGATGCAGGGTGTCCCTCGTTCAAGAGCTTGGCTGGTCTGGCTTGTGCCTCAAAGTGTTTGAAAAGGGTTACATTGCTCGATCGTTCTCTCAGTGGACTGGCGCGCACCA